>NZ_AP022847.1:1787500-1807889 GCF_015100395.1 Nitrosophilus alvini
ATCACCCTCTCTGGTGTGCCTTTCCAGACACTTCTGCTAGTCTTTGTGGTACCCTTATGGGAGTCCTACAACCCCGGATGCAAGCATCCGGTTTGCCCTCTTCCCATTTCGCTCGCCGCTACTTTGGGAATCTCTCTTGATTTCTTCTCCTCCGGGTACTGAGATGTTTCACTTCCCCGGGTTCGCCCCTGCCCACACTTATTCGAATCTGATCCCCAGTCGATTGTACAAAGCCCTTTTTGAACCTCTGTTTCGTTTCAACTGTTTCTCTCTTCTTCGTGCCTCTTCTAGAGTCTCATATGCCTCATAGTATTTCACCTTCCATCGATGACCTTTAGTCGTCTGACAACCTATCCCTTCGTTATGCTCTCTCAAACGTCTTTTCAGGTCATCTGTCGAACCAAGGTAATACTCATTGGCATCTACTCTTTGAAGCAGGTAAAGATAGTACATATCTTCTCCATTCGAATAAGTGTGGGCAGGTGACCGGCATCTCTACCGGCCGGGTTGCCCCATTCGGAAATCTCCGGATCAAAGCTCTTTGGCAGCTCCCCGAAGCTTATCGCAGCCTGACACGTCCTTCATCGCCTCCGTCAGCCAAGGCATCCGCCGTCTGCCCTTTGTAGCTTACATATTCTACTCTAGGCGCTGCCGCCTTACTCAGTCACTTTTTCAACCAAGTATTGCAGCAACTTATGAAATTGCATTTACCTCTTTACTTTAGACTGTTAACAATGAGTTTTCAAATATCATCTTAGACTCTGAAGTCTAAAATAAACTCTCCTCATAGAAAGCTTATTTTAAACCTCTCTCGCTCCGTGATTCGTGATGATTGGTGTTTGGCATCCACTCACACTCACACCAACACCCACACTTACACTCACCAACTGGTGGAGAATAGCGGGATCGAACCGCTGACCTCCTGCGTGCAAAGCAGGCGCTCTCCCAGCTGAGCTAATTCCCCGTCTTTAATGATGAATGTTGAATTGTGAATTCATCATTATTCATTATTCATTTCCCAAATGGTGGGCCTGAGAGGACTTGAACCTCTGACCTCACCCTTATCAGGGGTGCGCTCTAACCACCTGAGCTACAGGCCCTTATTTCAAGTTGAAGTGTTGAAGGTTGAAGGTTGAAGTAGATTAATCTTCCTCTTCTCTTTTCCTTCACCCTTCAGCCTTCCGCCTTCTACCTCTTTCAAACCCACCCCTGACAAGGGTTTATGAAAATCAGCTCACGCTACTCTCTTTAATATGTTAAAGAACTCCCAATCTCTCAAAACTAAACAAACCGACCTTCACCTTTGAGCTTCCGGCCTCTGTCGTGAAACAGAGACCCCTCTCTATCCAAACAATTTAATGTTCGGATCATCACTCTAGAAAGGAGGTGATCCAACCGCAGGTTCTCCTACGGTTACCTTGTTACGACTTCACCCCAGTCGCTGAGCCCACCGTGGACGGTAGCCCCCTAAATTAGGTTGGCTTCCCGGCTTCGGGTGAGCTCAACTCCCATGGTGTGACGGGCGGTGAGTACAAGACCCGGGAACGTATTCACCGCGGCATGGCTGATCCGCGATTACTAGCGATTCCAGCTTCATGTAGTCGAGTTGCAGACTACAATCCGAACTGAGAGCAGGTTTAGAGATTTGCTCCACGTCGCCGTATTGCCTCTCTCTGTCCTGCCCATTGTAGCACGTGTGTCGCCCTGGACATAAGGGCCATGATGACTTGACGTCATCCTCACCTTCCTCCCGGTTGCCCGGGCAGTCCCCCTAGAGTGCTCAGCCTAACTGTTAGCAACTAAGGGCGAGGGTTGCGCTCGTTGCGGGACTTAACCCAACATCTCACGACACGAGCTGACGACAGCCGTGCAGCACCTGTCACCCAGTTCCTACAAAAGTAGGCACCCCCGTATCTCTACAGGGTTCTGGGGATGTCAAGCCCAGGTAAGGTTCTTCGCGTATCTTCGAATTAAACCACATGCTCCACCGCTTGTGCGGGTCCCCGTCTATTCCTTTGAGTTTTAGCCTTGCGGCCGTACTCCCCAGGCGGGATGCTTAATGCGTTAGCTGCATCACTGAAGTGACTGGCACTCCAACGACTAGCATCCATCGTTTAGGGCGTGGACTACCAGGGTATCTAATCCTGTTTGCTCCCCACGCTTTCGCGCCTCAGCGTCAGTATCGTCCCAGCAGGTCGCCTTCGCAATGGGTATTCCTGGTGATCTCTACGGATTTTACCCCTACACCACCAATTCCACCTGCCTCTTCCGAACTCTAGTCTGGCAGTTTCGGATGCAGTTCCACGGTTGAGCCGTGGGCTTTCACACCCGACTTACCAAACCGCCTACGCGCCCTTTACGCCCAGTGATTCCGAGTAACGCTTGCACCCTCCGTATTACCGCGGCTGCTGGCACGGAGTTAGCCGGTGCTTATTCCTGAGGTACCGTCATTATCTTCCCTCAGAAAAGGAGTTTACAACCCGAAGGCCTTCTTCCTCCACGCGGCGTTGCTGCGTCAGGGTTGCCCCCATTGCGCAATATTCCCCACTGCTGCCTCCCGTAGGAGTCTGGACCGTGTCTCAGTTCCAGTGTGGCTGATCATCCTCTCAGACCAGCTACCCGTCATAGCCTTGGTAGGCCGTTACCCCACCAACAAGCTGATAGGCCACAGCCCCATCCTATAGCGCTACATATCGCTTTCCCAACTCTACTTGTGTAGAGAAGGAGTATAGGGTATTAGCAGCCGTTTCCAGCTGTTATCCCCCGCTATAGGGCAGGTTAGCTATGTATTACTCACCCGTGCGCCACTTAGCTGACACTCTTTCCCGAAGGAAAAAGCCGTTCTCGTTCGACTTGCATGTGTTAAGCACGCCGCCAGCGTTCACTCTGAGCCAGGATCAAACTCTCCATAAAATATTTATGAATCAGTTAATCCATTTACTTTAAACTTCTCGCTCAAAGGTTTTAGTCGGTTTGTTTAGTTTTCAAAGATCGTTTTTCCCATTCTATAATCGGAAAAGAACTCTCAAACTCATTAAACTCTAATGAGTCAGTCAAACCCTCTTCCCTTCTTTTTAAAGGGGTGAAATTATACCTAATCTTTCCATCTATGTCAAGAGCCTATCCACAACCACGGCCCCGCCGTACTCGCTCTTGTCTCGCTCCCCTCTTAAGCAGGCGGAATTATATTACTTTTCGCATCATTTGTCAAGAAAAATCATCAAAAATACTGCATATTTTTAAAAATTCTTGCAAAAGATATTCTCTTAATGTATAATTTTCTTGTACTAATCTTAAACTTAATCCAAAAGGGAGGGTTATGGCACTTTATAATAGAGATTATGTAAAATCTCATCAACAAGAAGAGAGGTATGTACGCAGTGAAGAGACTGCACATTCATATGAATTAGACAGAGCAACATTTATCAAAAAGACCTATCAGCTATTTGCTGCTAGCCTTATGGCAGCAACCACAGGGGCATATATCGGTATGGGTATCGCCCCCGCAATAGCTTCCTGGTATTGGGGGCTGGTGATTCTTGAATTTGCCATGCTTTTCGGTGTATATCTTACAAAAAGCAAACCCGGTATAAATCTTGCCATGCTTTTTGGCTTTACTTTTTTGACAGGTCTTACACTTACTCCACTGCTGAGTGCAGTTTTAGGTATGCCTGGAGGCGCCTCCATAGTTACAAACGCACTTCTGCTTACAGGCGTGGCATTCGGGGGAATCAGTCTTTTTGCCATTAACACAACAAGAGATTTCTCTTTTATGGGTAAATTCCTATTTATCGCACTTATTATAATAATAGTTGCGTCTTTGATAAATATATTCCTGGGCAGTCCGTTGATGCAGATGGTCATTGCATCGGCCGGAGCTTTGCTTTTCAGTGCTTTTATACTATTTGATACGCAAAATATTATAAAAGGTGCATTTAACACTCCGGTTGAAGCAGCAATTGCTCTTTATCTGGATGTTCTAAATCTTTTTATCTCTCTTCTGCAAATACTTGGAATTTTCGGTAATGAGGAATAAAAAAGTTTTGGCTCATTTTGAGCCAAAACTCTCAAGGCTTATCGATGCAAACCTCAATAGACTAAAAGAAGGCATCAGAGTCATCGAAGATATATACAGATACATATATGATGACAAAAGTATATCATCCAAACTTAAATATCTGAGACATCTCTGCAATCTTCCATTTTATGAAAAACTTATAGAACAAAGAGATATAAAAGAAGACGTGCTTAAACAGACCATAAAAAGCGAAGAGAAAAGAGAGGATATTAAAGCTTTGATAATAGCAAATTTTAAAAGAGCACAGGAGTCTTCCCGGGTTTTGGAGGAGTCTTTGAAACTTATCGATACAGAATCTGCAGAAAAATTTAAAAAAATACGATATGATCTATATGATATAGAAAAAGAGGCTCTTTCAAAGATAAAATAGATTATATGAACATCTGTTAATATAGATTTTACTCTTCAAAAAACTCTTCATTTTGTGAATCTATAACAAAGGTAGCGGTTGCACTCTTGTTTGTATCGGTCTGAATAACTTCTACTTTCCATTCACCTTTCTCTCTGCCCGGCAGATACCGATAGTCATAAACAGAGCCATAATATGGCGGAACTTCCAATACTCTCTCTCTGTCATCATTTCCCGATGGAGAGTACCAATGGAAAATGACGGTTTTTCCACTCTCATTATCAGAACGATCTATAAAATATGTGCAGTAGATTCTTTCATGCTCTATTTTGCATTTCAGTTCATTTGAAACGAGAGGAAGTACAAGAAAAATGGCGGCAAAAAATACTATTTTAACTATTCGGTCCATATAAACAATACCTCAAATTCAAGATATTTCAGAGGATATTCTCTGAAAAGTCTTTTGGTCTCTTTAAAAGAGAGCCTCCTTTCTCCGGCACTAACTCCGCTTCTTTTAATATAACTGAACATTGAGCGGCTATCTTTGAAAAAGAGCCTATAGCTCTTAAACCTATAGTTTATCATAAAAAACTTTTTTGCTGAATTTAATATCTCTTCACCTGAAAATATAGGGGATTTTATACCGGCTGTTTTATGAAGAGTTTCAAAAGTCTTGTCCGTAAATATAGCAAAAGCAATCTTTTTTGACAAAAATGAGATATTTTCAAAAATATTATCCAGATTTTCAGCCCACTGCAAAGATGAAGATGAAAAAATAAAATCTATTTTTCTGTTTTTCAGATTTTTATAACATTCATAATTGTTAAAATCACACAATAACTTTTGGGTTTTGAAATCCGGATGGAGATTTAACATCTTTTCAGATTTATCAAGAGCATAAAATCTGTCAAACTCCCAGTCTATATTTTTATAGATTTCGCCGCTACCGGCCCCTATATCTAAAATATTTTTAGGTTTTGAATCTATAAGGGCAACCAGTTCTTTTGCCACTCTTGACTGTATAATTTTATATGATTGGTAATCTTCGGCAAATCTTGAAAACTCTTTGACCGGATTCATTTTATAGCGTGCCTTTAACTTTTTCATAATTTTTTTTAGGTATAATTGGCGCAATTATATCAAAGAAAAAGGTCTTTTATGCTTCAGGTTTTGTTTATCCTTCAAATAATTTTGGCTATTGTACTTACAATCATCGTACTTTTACAAAAAAGTTCCTCAATAGGTCTTGGCGCTTACAGCGGTAGCAACGAATCACTTTTCGGTGCAAAAGGTCCTGCAGGATTCCTGGCAAAACTGACTTTTACGGTAGGTGCGCTTTTTATAATAAATACCATTACGCTTGGCTATATGTACAATAAAGAGTATAACAAGTCAATAGTAGACAATATTAAAACAGAAACTATTCCTGCACCTGCAGCAGTTCCTGCTCCTCCTGCGGAATCAAAAAGTGAAGCACCTGCAGCGCCACAGGCACCTCAGACAAAGTAAAATGTCCTGGAGCAAAGAGAAGGTATTTAAAAATCTTTTCTCTTTGCTTTTTTTATTCTTTCTATTTATAAATTTTTCCCTTCCGCTTTTTGCCGATGCACATATTTTTGTATATCACAGATTCGGCGATGACAGATATCCATCAACAAACACTTCCATAGAGCAGTTGAGAAAAGATTTCGAATATCTCAAAACAAACGGATATGAAGTTATACCTCTATCCCGTCTTACAGATGCGGTAAAAAATTCGGAAAATATACCTGATAAATGGGTTGTTATTACAATTGACGACGGATATAAAAGTTTTTATCAAAACGCTCTTTATATTTTTAAAGAGTATGGATACCATTTTACTCTTTTTGCCGCAACGAAACCCTCGCTGAAAGGATACAAAGACTTTATGAGATGGGAAGAGCTGAAAGAGGCATCTAAATATGGCGATATCGGCCTGCATTCACATTCGCATCCCCATTTGACACATTTAAGCGATGAAGAGATAAAAAAAGATACAAAAACAGGAATAGATCTTTTTGAAAAATATCTGGGTTTCAGGCCAAATTTCTATGCATATCCGTACGGAGAATATGATGAGAGAGTAAAAAACATAATAAAATCTTTCGGTTTCAAAGCCATATGCAACCAAAATGCCGGCGCTATAAACAAAACAAGCGATATTTATGACCTTGATAGAATCGCTCTTGTCGGTAAAAGCGATATCTCCTCAAAACTGAAACTCAGATATCTCAACGCCTTATGGATTGAACCGAGAAACTATCCTGCAAACGGAATTTTAGAAAAAGTCAAAGTCAAGATATTTGATAACGCTGAAACCGCAGAGATTTATGTCACCGGATACGGATGGAAAAGAGTCAAGGTAAAAAACGGTCTAATTGATGAGGAGATGAACCTTCATTTGAAAAAAAAGAGAACGAGAGTGATAATAAAGGTTAAAAATAGTAAAATATCCACCAGGATTTTAGTAAAATGAGCCGAAAGAACAAAGCAACAAAGGAGATGAAATGGAGCTGAGCGAAATATACGATTATGCCAAAGACCATATGCAAAAAAGTGTGGAGGTACTTAAAAAAGATTTCAACACACTAAGAACAGGAAGAGTAACCACATCAGTGGTAGAAAATATAAAAGTTGACTATTATGGATCGCCAACACCTATAAATCAAGCGGCTTCCGTTGTTGCTGCTGATGCTACAACCATAGTGATATCACCCTGGGATAAATCTCTCTTGGGTGCCATAGAAAAAGCGATACAGGAAGCAAATATAGGCGTAAATCCAAATAATGACGGCGAACAGATAAAACTCTTTTTTCCTCCTATGACAATAGAACAAAGAGAACAGGAAGCAAAAAAAGCAAAACAGTTTGGTGAAAAAGCAAAGATAGCGATAAGAAACGTAAGACGTGACGCAAACGATAAAGTCAAAAAGCTTTTCAAAGAAAAAGTTATAACCGAAGATGAAGAAAAAAGAGCTCTTGAAGAGGTACAGAAAATTACAGATGAGTTTATAAAAAAAGTTGACGAGCTTGTAAAACAGAAAGAGCAGGAGATTTTGAAAGTTTAATATTTAAGTGTTAGTGTTGGCAACATCCTAACCTATACTAATACTAATACAACACTTAAGGGAAAGAATGGATATAGAAAAAATCTATAAAGATTCAGGAGCACTTTTAGAAGGACATTTTATTTTAAGCAGCGGAAAACACAGCACAAATTATCTGCAAAGTGCAAAAGTTCTTGAAGACCCGAAAAGAGCCGAGATTTTGGCAAAAGAACTGAGCCGTCAGATAAAGAAAGCCGACTTGAAAATCGATACGGTATGTTCTCCGGCTATAGGCGGACTTTTAGCCGGATACGAACTTGCCAGAGCTCTTGGAGTCAGATTTATTTTCACCGAAAGAAAAGATGGAGAAATGACTTTAAGGCGTGGATTTGAAGTAAAACCAGATGAACGTGTGTTAATCTGCGAGGATATCATAACCACAGGCGGTTCTGCAATGGAAGCTGCCAGAGAAATAGAAAAAAGAGGCGGAAAGGTTGTAGCTTTTGCCGCTCTTGCAAACAGAGGTGTATGTAAAAGAGAGGGCGGAACAGGCAATAGAAAAGATGGGTGCATGCTCCCGGAAAACAAGCCGTTTTTCGCGCTGGCCGATTTTGATTTTCCAATTTATGAACCGGATGAGTGTCCTATGTGCAAAGAGGGAAGCGAAGCAGTAAAACCAGGGAGCAGAGGAAACTAGTGGCAAGGTGGAGAGATATAAAACAAGGCAAGATAGAAAAGCCTGCCGAGAAAAAACCGAATATAAAAGATAATTTAAAATATGCAACCATTCCTGTAAGATTGAAGGCTTTTTTGACAGATACATTTATGATAACAATGCCGATAATATATATAGTCATATATCTTATAATGGGCAGCAGAGAAAATTTCAGAGAACATCTTGCAGCAGGATGGCTTTATATTGTAATTCCACATTTTTTTATTATTGTTATCTTATGGTATAAATTTGGTCAGACACCCGGAATGAAAGCATACTCTATAAAACTTATAGACAACGCTACAAAAAAGAAGCCCTCTTTTTTTGTCTCAATATTCAGATATTTTACTATGATACTATCGATTTTTTCTATTTTTGGTATACTCATTCCCTTTTTCAGAAAAGACTCAAAAGCACTTCATGATCTATTAAGCAACACTTCACTTGTTTTTACAAATGAGAAGTAGTCTAAATTCAGCCGATTTTAGAAATATATTTTTCTATATTTCAACATTCTACTTCTCATTCTTTTCCATTATCGGCGTATATATCATATATATGCCGAAAGTTTTGGAAAATATCGGATACAGTTCCGAAGAGATAGGTATAATATTTGCAATGTCTCCTATGGTAAGATTTCTGCTACCTTTCTTTTTTCTAAAACATCTGCGTCTTACAAAAAATATCTATATTTCTGCTTTGGGGCTTGCTCTATTTGCAGCTGTTCTGTTTTATTTTACTATTCACAATTTCTATCTGTTTTTACTTTCAAATATTATTCTGGGTATCTCTTTTGCATTAATTCTGCCCTATGCCGAAACTTTTGCTCTTGAACATCTGGGTAAAGAGAAATACGGAAAATCAAGATTATTCGGATCAGTCGGTTTTATAATAGTAGCACTTCTTTTAGCAAAATTTATGAATGAAAGCATCAATGCACTGCATTTTCTTTTTGTTACTATTCTTTTTACCGTAATTTTTGGATATAAGCTCAGTTTTTACGAAAAAGAAAACACTGCTGATAGAAATAACAATAAAAACTCTTTTTCTCTTTTAAAACATTGGAGACTTTGGATAAATATTTTTCTTATGCAGGTAAGCTTCGGAGCTTTTTATAACTTTTTTACCATATATGAAACTGCACATGGTGTAGATATAGAGACAGTTAGCTACCTTTGGACATTCGGTGTCGTATGCGAAATAGTAATGCTTTATTATCAAGGACCGTTACTAAAGAAAAATCTATACAATATCATCAAATGGAGCACTTTTACCGCAATTTTCAGATGGCTTTTGCTCTACTTTTTCCCTGACTCCGTATTGATAGCATATATATCCCAGTCTCTGCATGCAATAACTTTTGCTCTATATTACTCAGCTGCAATTGCATATCTTTTTCAAATATATGAAAACAAAAAGCTGGCTCAGCAGTTTTTCGGCGGTATCTCTTTTGGTCTCGGCGGTTTTGCAGGAAGTATTCTGGCAGGAATCTTTTATGGAGAGTATCTCTTTTTATATGCTGCAGGGGTTGCATTCATAGCCTGGTTGATATTGATACCGATCACCCCCGCAACCAGTAAAGATCATTTGGCTTGATAATAGCATCTTTTGGGAGATTCTACTTTCCCTTCTTCTTTAAGTTTTTTCACGATTTTTGAAACCTCCTTTGCATCCAAACCGGCAAGCTCGGCAATTTCTGCATTTTTAAGAGGCTTTCCCGCTTTTTTCATAACTTCCAACACTTTTTCATTCGCACTCATATAGACTCCTTTGTTTTTTCTATTATAAAAAATAAAACTTATATTTCTTCTTAACAGATACTATTTTTTAATCAATTCTTCAAAATTTTTGTTCATTTTTTAATCATAAATAAAATTAACTATTATCATATTTTTGACTTATATCAAAAATTTCCTCAATATTTACATATATAATTTAAGCAAAATTTAATAATAAAGGAGTGACCTATGACAGATTCTATTGATGTATTAAATACATTAAAATTGGTATATACCTTATATGCTTTGTTAATAATTTCGCTTATATGGTGGTTTGGTTACAATGTTACCAAAAAAGGTAATGGAAAAAGTATCATTACACCTAAAATTTTTTATATATATCTTGCATCTCTTGCAATAGTTGGTGTCGGTATTCATATATTGACATATAATAAAATTCCATGGGTAGCTTGGGATCTTAAAAGACATATGATAGAACCGGACAAATTGATTGAAATTAAAGTAAAAAAACATAAGTTCATACTACCGGAAGATAAAATTGTTATTAATTGCGGTGAAAAAGTAAAATTCAATTTAACTTCTGATGATCTCACTTACGGGTTTGGACTTTTTAGAAAAAACAACTCTATGGTTTTTCAGATGCAAGTTGTACCTGGACACAACAATGATATTTTATGGGAATTTCACAAAAACGGGATATATACCATACGTTCTACAGAATATTCCGGACCAAAAGGTGCATATATGGTTATTCCCGATGCCGTTGAAGTTGTAGGCTGCAAAGAAAACGACAAATACGCAATGAAATAGGAGGTATTATGAGTCTGATAAAAGCGATAATTAACGGCAACGAAGGAGGTCTAAAATATGACGGTTTGACCCCTCTTCAAAAAGTAACTCTCAGAACAGTAATCGTAGGACTTCTTTTTTATGGTCTTGCAACAATAGAAGGAATGATGATGAGAGCACAGCAGATTAAGCCTCTGCCAATGATTGACGACAGCCATTTCTTTTCAATAATGACCGTTCATCCTATAATAGGAATATTCGGTTCCACTTATCTAATAGTTTTTGGTGCTTTTATTTTTCTGGTTCCCTATCTTATGAAAAAACCGCTTTTCAGTATTAAACTTGCAAACTGGACTTGGATAAGCATAGCGGTAGGTGCCATTCTTTCATGGCTTGCGGGTTTTGTTTACCATTATGCGCCACTTTATACAATATATTGGCCTCTTCCGGTTGATTTCTCTCAATTTAGACCTATTGGCGGATTTATGTTTATTATGGGTATCGCACTTATTATGATAGGTACATTGATGTTTATATTTAATGTATATGCAACTGTTTTTCATACTCCTAAAGGACAAAAAAAACAGCCTATTAAACCTCTTCTTATGTCCGCATTTGGTATAGACGGTTTTTTAAATCTTGTAAATAAAATCAGAGGAAAAGAGCCATATGCCAAAGAACCGCCTTTGTCACTTCCTATTGTTGCAATATTCAGAGGAACTGTAGATACTTTTCTGGATGCTCTTGTAATTCTTTCTGCCGGAATATTAATTCTGGTTTTCATTGCAGGAGAAGCTTTCGGATGGAATCTTGATTATACTAGCATAGATTCTCTTCTTTATAAAAACTGGTTTTGGTGGGGGCTTGACCTTATTGCAGATGGTCTTGTTCTTATCTACATTGCAGGTACTTGGTATCTTCTTGCGATGCTTATTAGTGGAAGAAATCTTTTTATGCAAAATATAGCCAGAGCGGCCCTTTTGCTTGAACTTGTTGTTTCATGGGCTGTCTGGTCTCACCATCTGCTTTCTGATCAACCGCAGCCTGAAATTATGAAACTTGCTTCAGGCGAAATGATAACGGCATTTGAACTTATCACTCAAGGTCTTGCTATATTTATAACCCTTGTAACTCTTTGGAAAGCAAGACCCCTTAAAATGACAAATGAGCTTAAGTTTTTGCTCGGCGGACTGCTCGGTTTTGCACTTGCAGTACCTGCAGGTATTATTCAAGCGGATATGGGAATAAACCGACTTTTGCACAATACTCAGTGGATAGCAGGACCACACTTTCACGTAGCAATCTTGGTAGGTCTTACTATGACTCTTTATAGCGCTATTTATGTTCTCTTTCCTATTTTAACAAATAGTAGCGTGAAACTTTATAGTCAAAAACTTGCAAACTGGCATTTCTGGCTCCATATTATAGGCGGTATAGGAATGGGTGCATTTATGGGAATGGCCGGTATGGAGGGAATGCTCAGACGTGCAATTTATACAAATGGTGAATACAGCACATATATGATACTTGCAGGAATATGCGGTATGATGCTGCTAATAGCATACATCTTGTTTATGGTAAATATTATTGCAACAGTCGGTATCAAAGGACTTTTAGGAATATTCAAACCTTCAAAACTAGACGAAACAGAGATTGTTCCGGAGCCTAAGCCTGTTCCTGTTGCAAAATAATTCGAATTGCGGGATAATTCCCGCAATTGAAAGGAGAAAAAATTGATAAATTTTAATAAAGCTGCAACTTTGGTCAAAAGTGACGGACTTTTCACATTTATTTACAACGAACTAAAAGAGATTGCAAAAAAAGAGGAATTATGCGAAAATGAAATTATTAAGCTTTTGAAAAAACATCCCGAGCTTCTTGATGAGTACAAATCTCTTAATACCCAAAGTGAAATTACCAATATCCAGTTAAAAGAGCATAAAATTACGGAAAAAGAGTGCGAAGAATGTAAAAAAATAAAATTGAAAATAAATAAAAACATACCAAAACTCAGAGCACTTGAAACTTTCGAAAAACCGGCAGACAATATGATATACGCTATATGGATAGGTTCACTGACAGCATTTATGATATTCGTTGTTCATAATATTATAGTTTTATATACATTCTGGTATGAAAATCACCCCAATGCTGTATTTGGTATGCACGCTTCTTTAATTATAGGAGGCTTTTTCCTATATAAAAATATGTTGAAAAAACATGAAAAAAAACATAATAGATTTATAAAACTCTATAATGAGACAAAAGAACTTATAAATATCGGTTTATCCAAAAAATATTTTACAGAAGATGAGATATATGAGTGATATATTACAGTAATAGTATATCACTCACCATTAATTTATAAATACTCCACAATTTCACTTAGAGACAATCTAACTTTCTTTGGCTGAGGTTGTACTCTATATCCAAATGCAGATAAAACTGCAACTTCTTCTTTTTTGGTATCGATATTCAAAATATTTTCAACTTTCTCTTTTTCAAATCCCTCTATAGGACAACTGTCAATACCTATAAAAGCTGCTCCTGTCATCATATTTGCCAAGGCGATATAACACTGTTTCGCACTCCAGCAGAAAAGTTTCTCTTCATCTTTCTTTTCTTGCATAAACTCTGTGTATTTTTGTATATACGCCTTTGTCATATCTTCAGGAAGCCCGCGTCTTTCAAACATTTTTCTAACATAATCACTATCGGGTTTCAATATCTCTTTCTGGGCTTTTATCACCACAAGATGACTGCAAGTGGTTATCTGTGCCTGATTCCAGCAGACCGGTTTCAATCTTTTCTTAAGATTTTCATCTGTAATAACCAAAAACCTCCAGTGTTCCATCCCAAAACTGCTGGGACTCAGCCTTCCGCATTCAAGTATATATTCAAAATCATCTTTGGGAATTTTTTTTGTCTCATCAAAAACTTTACAGGCATGTCTGAAATACATTGCTTTTAAAAACTGCTCTTTCATTTTTACTCCTTTTTCATTTTTTTGACCATATTCTTCTGTTTAGATTCAGATCTTCCACAACCGAAACAGCAAGCTGAAGATTTTCCACATACTCTTTTGCCGTTTCAAAATCAAGAAGCGATGAAAAAACAGCCGGTTCAAAAAGATCCTTTCTATAGTCTATCGCAATAAAGATTTTATTGCCAACAAAAGAGAGATAAAGTGGCGCTTTTCTTTTTCTTTTAAAATCAAGAACTCTTTTCATTAGAGAATGAGTGAGAATATATCTAGCTTCTATCTGATCTGAACTGTAAACTACAAACTCTTTTTCGAATGCCGGATCATCGAGCTTAACAAGCTCTCCTTTGGATCTGTTAATGGATTGTAAAAAAGTTCCGGCAAATCCAAACAGTTTTTGTGCAGTATCCGGTAAAACAACAGTTTTCCCCATGAGTTTTTTGTTAAAGTCTGCAACGAAAAAGAGCCCCTGAAATATTGTGTGATAATGTGTTCTGCCTTTGGAATCAGTAGTTTTGTACTCGGCATGCAAATCGGAAAACATAATTTCCGTTTTTCCTATTTTTCCATTTACAAAATCGTTTCCTCCGTATCTGTCCGGAGTTTGGCGGAAAAGAGCACTCGTAAGAAAATAGTTTTTGGGAACATATGCCCTCTTTTCATATCTTAAAGAGGGATCTATAAAATGTATAAGCTTTTTTATAATTTTTTCTTTGAAATTTTCGTTATAGTTTTTCGTGTATCTTTTGTAAAAATATGCATATATCCCGGCTGCTACTGCTATAAGAGATATAGAAATGTTTATCAGTCTATCATCTATTCTGTTTTCATTAAGTATATATATAGAAAATATAATAACAACGCTAACTGCTATGATAATATAGATGACTCTTTTGAGCTTACCGGCTATTTTTTCTCTTCTTTTTTCAAGTTCTTTCAGATCATGAAGTAAAACATTGTAGTAAAAATCGATAAGTTCCGAGATAGTCTTCATTGTCTATCAAAAAGCTCTTTTACATCTACATTTTTACGGCTTCTGTTATCCGCTTCAAAAATCTTTTTGGGTCTGTAACCCAAAAATCCTGCAATTATGTTCGTAGGAAACATCTCAATGGCATTGTTATAGTCGGTCACCGCCTGGTTATATGCTCTTCTTGCTGCCGATATCTGCTCTTCTATCTCGTTCAAAGCCGCCTGCAGATGCAAAACATTCTCATTTGCTTTGAGTTCGGGATAGTTTTCCACAGAGACTAAAACAGCGTGAAGCATATCTGTAATTTCTTTGTCGATCTCCAGTTTTTCATCCTCCAAAAGATCGGATTTTATTGCCCTGCTCCTTAATTGTGTAATTTTTTCCAAAATCTCTTTTTCATGTTTCATATACTCTTTTACGGAAGCTACCAGATTTGGTATAAGATCGTATCTCTTTTTAAGAAGAGCATCAATACTTCCAAAAATGTTTGCAACCTGATTTTTTCGTGCTATCAAAAAGTTATACATTAAAATTCCGGCAAAAACCGTAATCAAAATTAAAATCCATAAAATATTCATTCTTTATCTCCTTTTATAATTTATGCGCATATATATTAATTGTATTGTAGAGTAATTGACATAAAACTAAATCGAGTGAATGATTAGAAAGAATAATCAAAAATAGAGAATTTCAAAAGGATTTATATAACTTTGTCAATTTGGAAGATAATTTGTAAAATAGAAGTAAGAATGATCTTACTTCTATTTTTTCTGTTTTGCCATTCTTTTTCTTACATGCGGATCAAGATATCTTTTTCTCAGTCTTATGGATTTTGGAGTAACTTCTACAAGTTCATCCTCTTCTATCCACTCAAGCGCCCGCTCAAGTGTCATCTTTCTCGGAGGAACGAGTTTTATAGCCTCATCACTTCCGCTGGCTCTTACGTTTGTAAGGTTTTTGCCTTTTATAGGATTTACTTCCAGGTCGTTGGGTCTGCTGTGTTCGCCTATAATCATCCCCACATACACTTCTGTTCCGGGTTCAATAAACAAAATTCCTCTTTCTTGCAGATTGAAAAGAGAGTATGCAAGTGCTTTTCCACTCTCCATAGAGATAAGGGCACCATTTTTTCTATGTTCAACTTCCCCAACGAAAGGTCTGAAATCCAAAAAAGAGTGGTTCATAACGCCCTCTCCTTTTGTATCTGTCAAAAATTCGCTTCTAAATCCTATAAGGCCCCGTGCCGGTATCTCGAACTCTATTCTTACATAACCTTCGTCCATAGGAGTCATAGAACTCATAACGGCTTTTCTGCGCCCAAGCTTTTCGATAACCGTACCGCTGAAATCTTCCGGAACATCGATAACCAAAAGCTCAAAAGGCTCAAGTTTTACGCCGTTTTCCACTTTTATAATAACTTCGGGTCTTGAAATACTGAATTCATACCCTTCTCTTCTCATATTTTCGGCAAGTATGGTTATCTGAAGTTCCCCTCTGCCTGAGACTTTGAATTTTCCTTCCCCCTCTTCTTCCAATCTCATAGCAATGTTTGTCTGCATCTCTTTCTGGAGTCGCTCTTTAAGTTTGTTGGCAGTTACATACTTTCCTTCAAGTCCGGCAAGAGGAGAATCGTTGACACTGAAATATACTGAGAGCGTAGGCTCTTCTATACGAAGAGGATCGAGAGGCTGAGGATTGTCAGGATCTACAAGACTGTCTCCAACGTCTATCGCTTCAAAACCGGCAATTGCCACAATATCACCAGCTTCAGCTTCATCTATATCCATCCTGTTCAGACCCAAAAATCCTATAAGTTTACTTACTTTACCTCTCTCCTGCTCGCCGTCGGCCTTTACAAGCAAAAGATTGTCACCTCTTTTTATTTTTCCATTAAAAACTCTGGCAATTCCTATACGTCCCACATAGTTGTCATAATCAAGAGTAAATACCTGAAGCTGAGTAGGATTGTCAACACTACCCTCAGGTTTGGGAACATGTTTTATAATAGCTTCAAAAA
Source organism: Nitrosophilus alvini (assembly GCF_015100395.1). NCBI lineage: Bacteria > Pseudomonadati > Campylobacterota > Epsilonproteobacteria > Nautiliales > Nitratiruptoraceae > Nitrosophilus > Nitrosophilus alvini. The sequence continues at coordinate 1,804,212 of NZ_AP022847.1, forward strand.
GCGGAGTTAAATCCCTGTTTTCATCATTGAGACTCCATTTTGCGTACCCTTCTCTTGCAGCTGCGTATAGTACCGGAAAATCAAGCTGATCTTCATCTGCTTCCATAGCGACAAATAGGTCAAATACTTCATCAACCACCCTCTCCGGATCAGCTGCCGGTTTATCTATCTTGTTAACGACAAGTATCGGTTTAAGACCAAGACTTATCGCTTTTTTAACAACAAATTTTGTCTGCGGCATAACCCCTTCCTGCGCATCCACAAGAAGCAAAACACCGTCAACCATTTTTAAAACTCTCTCCACTTCTCCGCCAAAATCGGCGTGTCCCGGGGTATCTATAATATTGATTTTATAATCTTTGTATCTTATAGCCGTATTTTTTGAAAGTATCGTTATGCCACGTTCTCGTTCCAATTCATTGCTGTCCATAGCACGTTCTGCCAGCTCTTTGTGAGCTTCTATTGTCCCGGACTGTTTCAAAAGCTCGTCAACAAGAGTTGTTTTACCGTGGTCTACGTGTGCTATTACCGCAATATTCCTGATATTTTGCAAAATTTTCTCCTAACTTCTCGATAATTTTTTGAAATTGTACTATCTTTTGGTATATTTTACAAAAAAGAAAAAGAGAGAGGATGATAAACTACATCATATTTGATATGGACGGAACTTTGGTAGACAGTTCGGAAGTAATTGCAAACTCTATTAATTACGTAAGAAAAAAACTGGGTCTTGAGCCTATGCCAAAAAGAGAGATAATAGAAGCCGTAAACGATCCCGCTCTTCATGCACCGAAATTTTTCTACAATAAAGAATCTTTTGAAAAAAAACATATAGAGTGGTTTCAGGAATATTACACAAAAAACCACCACAAAGAGGTAAGACTATATACCGGTATCAAAGAATTTTTGAATAGGATAAAACCCTGTTTTGGTCTCTCTCTTGCCACGAATGCATATAGAATATCAGCTATGCAGATACTTGAACATCTGCATATAAAAGAGTATTTTGAGATAATTGTCTGTGCCGATGATGTAGCTCATCCCAAACCGGCTCCCGATATGCTGTTAAAAATCATCGATTATTTCGGATGTAAAAAGGATGAAATTATTCTAATAGGTGATGGTCCTAAAGATAAAGAAGCGGCTAAAAACGCAGGTATAAGATATATGATGGTAAACTGGGGATTCAGTGATTATGAAGAGGCACTAAGAAGTGTGGACGAACTAACAAATAAACTTTTTAATGATAAAAATTTATAAACTTATACCGTATATTTCATGATAGAGCTTCATAGCATACCTGTCGCTCATTCCAGCGATAAAATCAGCCACCACTCTATGGATTTTTTCACTTTCACATCTGTCACGATAACTTCGAGGCATAAGTCTTGGCTCATCTATAAGGGCAGAAAAGAGTCTTCTTATACATATTTTTCCGGAATACATTTTTCTTAAAATCTTCTCATGTCTGTAAAGTTTTTGAAAAAGTATCTTTTTAAGCTCTTTTATTTTTCTCTCTGTCTCTTTTTCATATCTTATTGGAAGAGGCTCCGTTGCCGGAATAGTTTTGCATAAAATCTGGGAAGTTTTTGGAATATACTTTTTTGAACTCTCAATCAAAACAGTAACCAGTTTAGCAATAAGCAAAGAGGTAAATCTATATCTAAAAAGCTTTTCTTCAACTTTAAGTCCCTCTTTTTCCACTTCTTCCATTATCTCAGATACAAGCGAACTTTTATTTAATGTATCAAAATCTATAAGACCATATTTTATCCCATCATCAATATCGTGGCTTATATAAGCTATCTCGTCTGCTTTATCCACTACCATAGCTTCAAGACTCGGATGTCTGTCAAGTTCAAATACCTCATCAAACCAGTCGCTTAAAAATGGCTTTTTATAAGGATAAGAGTGTTTGAGTATCCCTTCAAGAGTTGCAAAAGTGAGATTGAGTCCGTCAAACTCTTTGTATCTTTTCTCCAACTTGGTTACGACTCTGAATGACTGATAGTTATGTTCAAAACCAAATTTTGTAAAATCCTTTTTCAGTACAGTATCCAGCTCATCTCCTCCCACATGTCCGAAAGGAGTGTGCCCCAGATCATGAGCCAGGGCTATCGATTCAGCCAATGCTTCATTGAGTCCAAGTTCCCTTGAAATCGTTCTTGCTATCTGACTTACTTCCAGAGAGTGTGTAAGTCTTGTTCTAAAATAATCCCCCTCATAATTTATAAATACCTGCGTTTTGTATTCGAGCCTTCTGAAAGAGGAAGAGTGAATAATTCTATCTCTGTCTCTGTAAAAAGAGTTTCTAAAATCACTGATTGCCGGATAAAATCTATCTGTACATTTCATAAAGAACGACCTTTTGGTATAATTTTCTAAAATTATATCAAAGGCAGACTATGAAAGTAACGCTTTTGCATTACACGCCTTTAGAGATCTGCGCCCATGCCATCAGAACATGTTGGCAAAGCTTCGACAAAAGCGATCACGGCGGTGAGAAAGACAAAGAACTCATAGACAGAGTAGGAAACAAGTTTAAACACTCTTCAACTCTTGAGCATCTGGTATATACTTTTTATATTCAGGGAATCTCGCGTGCCCTTCTTCAGGAACTGGCCCGTCATAGAATCGCATCTTTATCTGTAAAATCTACAAGATATACTTTAAAAGAGCTTAAAGCTGCAGAACCGTTTGATGAAAATGATTTTGAAGGAGCCAATAAGTATATTGTTCTGACCGGTGACGAAAGAGTAGACAGAGCAAGTATAAAAGCCCTAAATAATCTTCAAACTCTTTTAAAAGAGGGAATTTCAAACGATATAGCAAAATACGCACTTCCTGAGTGCTATAAAACAGAGCTTACATGGACTATTAACGCTCGTTCACTTCAAAATTTTCTCTCTCTTAGAAGCTCTAAAAGCGCTCTTTGGGAAATAAGAAACCTCTCATTTAAAATTTTTGAAACGCTCCCGGAGGATCATAAATATCTGTTTGAAGATTGTTTAAATGTTGAACACTAAAGATTTTTTTGTCTAAATTCCAAATTTGACTCTTTGGGCATGAGTAATGGCTACCGCCATTGCATCCGTAATGTCCAAAGGCTTTATCTCCTTTTTTATTCCCAAAATCTTTTTTACCATAAAAGCTACCTGAATTTTGTCGGCTTTCGCTTTGCCTGTAAGTGCTTTTTTTACCTGCAAAGGTGTATATTCATAAAAATTTCCAAACTCCTGAAGAATTTTCAGACTCAAAGCTCCTCTAAACTGTGCAAGTTTCAAAACGGTTTTTGGATTGTATGCATAAAATATATCTTCTATAGCAATTTCATCTATTGTGTTATTTTTAATCACAATATCAAGACCTTCAACAAGCTGCACTATCTGATGCTGCAGACAATCTGGCTTTATCTTTATAAGTCCGGCCTCTACGAGCTTTAAAGAGTTTTTTTTATACTCTATTATCGCATATCCCAGATTTTTACTTCCGGGATCAATTCCTAAAATATTCAATCACTCTCCTATTAATTTAATATTAATTTTCACATACTATTCACATTGTGATTTTTTCATTTTTTTTCTGATTTTAACTTATTATTGGAAATATTAAGATAAAATATTCACATAATTCACATGTTTTTCACACTGTGAAAAAATATTTTCACCAGGAGATTAC